>NZ_CP060792.1 GCF_018343815.1 Chlamydia crocodili
ATCTAAACTAATCTTAGATCAAATACAGAAGGATTTAGTAGATGCTATTATTAAAAATATAACGAATAGCTTGATACAAGAAGTTATAGATAAAATAGTTTCAGATCCAACTCTAGCCTTAACAAAAGCTTTCAAAAACTTCTCTATATCAGACAAGATTCAATGTAATGGTCTATTCACAAAAACTAATATAGGTACTCTTCTAGGCGGTACTGAAATTGGTAGTTTTACAATTACACCAGACAACACTGATAGTATGTTCCTGATTTCCGCTGATATCATAGCCTCTAGAATGGAAGGAAATGTTGTCTTAGCTTTAGTAAGGGAAGGCGATTCTTCTCCTTGTGCAATTAGTTATGGTTATTCTTCTGGTGTTCCTAATGTTTGTTCTTTAAGAACGGCTGTCAGCAATTCTGGAACAACTCCAGTCACATTCTCGTTAAGAGTAGGTGGAATGGAAAGTGGTGTAGTTTGGGTTAACGCATTAGCAAATGGAGATTCAATTTTAGGAACGACAACAACATCGAATATATCATTTTTAGAAGTCAAACAACAAACTAACGGTTAATAAAAGTTATTAAACAATCTGATTAAATATATTTTTGTTGGATATTTTTTTGTGGTTTTATATGAAAAAGTCATACGTCTATTTACTGGAGAGATTATGAATGATAAACAGAATATGACTAACGATTTTATCAAAATTGTGAAAGATGTTGAGAAAGATTTTCCAGAACTAGATATCAAGATGAAAGTGCATAAGGAAAAGATTACTTTTTTGAATTCCCCTTTAGAATTGTACCACAAAAGTATATCCGTTATTCTAAACCTTCTCAATCAAATACAAACATCTTTAGGTTTGTTCCCCGACTCTCCTATAGTCGAACAGATGGAACATAATAATTTGAAGCTGAAAAAAGCCTTGATCATGTTGATTTTATCAAGAAAAGATATGTTCTCAAAAGCTGAATAAATTAACATCTACTCTAACGTTGGAGTAAGTGTGAAAACACTAGCATTTTGTTCTTTTAAAGGTGGTACTGGGAAAACAACCCTGTCCCTTAATATTGGTAGTAATCTTGCTCAAATAAGCAAGAAAAGGGTTTTGCTTGTGGATTTAGATCCACAAGCAAACCTAACTACAGGTCTCGGGATTCAGATCCGTGACGAATATGGTCTTAATGAAGTCTTAAGAAGTTCTAACGATATCAGACAAACTATTCACAAAACAAAAATAGAAAATCTTGATATTATTCCTTCGTCTGTCCTTGTGGAAGATTTTAGGGGACTGAACAAAGATGTGGGCTTGTCAGTTAATCATTTGTACTTAGCCCTACAAAGCGTTCAAAGTCAATATGATATATGTATTCTAGACACCCCACCGAGTCTAGGCATCCTTACTCAGGAAGCTTTTCTAGCTAGTCAATATTTAGTTGTGTGTTTAACACCTGAACCTTTTTCTATACTTGGTTTGCAGAAAATAAAAGAATTCTGCTCAACAATTGCGAATGATTTAGACATACTAGGAATAGTATTTTCATTTTGGGATGAAAGAAACTCAACGAATTCTACGTACACTGATATCATAGAGAATATTTGTGAGGGGAAAATCTTATCTAATAAAGTGCGTAGGGATATTACCGTTAGCAGATCCTTATTAAAGGAAAGTCCAGTAATAAATGTTTACCCAAACTCCAGGGCATCTCAGGATATTTTAAACTTAACTAAGGAAATAGAAAACAAACTGTTCTTCAACAAAAAATTAGTTCAGGAAACTCTGTGAGTAAATTAGTAAAAGAAGCATCTGCATTTTTTCGAAAAAATCAAGAGAACACAGTAAAAGAATTCCACAAAAAAGAATTCGCGATGGATGTTTTTTCAGTCTCTCTAAGCGAAGATGAAAAAGAACAACTAGAGAGTTTGATTATTAGCAAACATCGTGATTTTGATGATACATGTAGTCGTGGACTAGATTCTATCAAACTATTAACAGGACAAATCAAATCTATACAAAAACAACACGTTCTTTTGATTGGAGAAAAAATTTATAAAGTTAGAGATATTTTAAGAGGCATGAATTCACCTGAAACAACATTTTCAGCATGGATAAATCTTGTTTTTCACACAAAATCTTCAGCTTATAATGCTCTAGGGTATTACGAACTATTTATAAGTCTCCCAGATAAAGATACAAAATCTTTGTTTCAATCAATACCTTATAAAACAGCTTATTTGTTAGCCTCTAGAAAGGGATCTGTTCAAGATAAAGTTAAGGTCTTGGGTAAAATCTATGGTATGTCAAATACATCAGCTATTGATGTTTTAAATAAGTTTCTTCCTTCCTTGAGAACTTCTCAAATAGAAAGGCTGACAGACTGTGAAGATAGGAATAAAGAATTATCCGAAAAATTAATGGAAATTCTGAAGACAGTATGTTCTGGGTTGGAATTATCCGAATATAACAAAAACTTATTGCAGCAGCTTTTTGAGAAAACTCTTCAGATTGATTCCAGATGCTGACCTAAATCAGCAGCAAGTAAAAAGTATTAATATACTTTTTAAAGAATTTAAACCCAAAAAACTCCGAGAGAAATTGCAACTTTAGGTGGTAGACTTTGCAACTTTAGGTGGTAGACTTTGCAACTTTAGGTGGTAGACTTTGCAACTTTAGGTGGTAGACTTTTGGTTAGAAAAAACTTAGACTGCGCAGGACTTGTACATTACAAAATATTGAGACTGAGTATGAGCGGTTTGAATCACTATCATAAGAGTAGATTATTTCTAACAGTCCTAGAAGCAGCTAATGTATGGTTAGCCACTTTATCTCCTATTACAAAAAAGAATTACGCTTCAGGAATTAAATTCTTAATCTCCAATAATATATTAGATGGTTCTATGAAATTGGAGAGCTTAGTGTGTTTTGATCATTGTGATGCTCTGAACAAGATAAAGTCGTTAACTTATACTTATACAGGTAAGACTGTCTCAGAAGCATCAAAACAAGCTAGGGCAGCTTGTTATATTTCTTTTACTAAATTTCTTTATCGATTGACAAAAGGCCTTATTAAACAGGCTAGTCCTTCTAGGGACTTTGGTAACTCTACGTTTTATAAAATTAGAGACAAGGTTAAAACAGAATTTATTTCCAAGAAAGAATGGTTAGTGTTTTTTGATTCCCTAAAAAAAATTAGCTTTAGAGATTATCTGATAGGCAAATTGATTATTCAAGGAGTTAGGAAATTAAACGAAGTAATTTCCTTAAGAACTGACGATATATCTTTTGTTCAGAATCAAGTTACTTTCAAGATTAAAAAGCGACAAAATAGGTATCAAGAAGTCAAAGTAAGTTACCCGAATTTCTTAATGCAGGAGCTGCGAGACTATCTTGGAAATAGAGAAGGCTGGGTTTTTGTTTCTGGAGAAGGACAACAAGTAGCAATCAATCAAGTTTATTATTATTTCAAATTGGCTGAAAATGATATTAATTCTCCAATTAAAGTCACACCTCATGTTTTAAGGGCCAGTGCTTTAGCTTATTTGAAAAAAATGGGATTTGCTGATCAAGAAATAATGAGAGTTTCTTGTTTATCTTCTACTCAAATGCTATCAGCATACGATACAGGTAAGACTGACAATTTAACGTCGCAATTACCATTAATATTTTAATATAATTTTAATTATACAGGATATAGTGTTGCGAGACTTAATTTGATGTTTCTTCAAAGTGGAAATTATCAATTTCCACTTTATGATTAAATCAGAGATACTTTTTTTGATGCATTTTCGGATGTTGTAGATTTATCATAGGCGTATATCATCTTTGAAGACGAATGACCTGTTACTTTCATGATATCAGAGTCTGAGCAACCCATTTTTTTATATTCAGTCACAGCTGTCGCCCTTAAAACATGAGGTGTGACTTTAAACGATATATTTGCTTTTATTCCAGCTTTAGCGAAAGTACCTGCTAGTTGTTTTAATCCAACACCTTTTCCATTTTTAGTTATAAAAACCAATCCTAACCTATTTCCCACATAATCACTTATTAATTTCATGAATCGTTGTGGGTAGGTTATGACGGTTGTTTTAGACACACCCCTACTTTTGTTTTGATTGAAAGATATGGTCCCATTTTCGAATGAGATTTTATCTGTAGTGATGGATAAAGCCTCTGTCACACGTTTTGCTCCCTGAAGAATAGTCTGAGCTATTAACCAATCTCTATGATTGATTTTTTCTAAAGCCTCTAAAAACGTGATTCTTTCAATCTTGTTCAGAGCATTCGTTTTGACCAAGTCTCTAATTTTATAAAACGTTTTATTAGATTCTTGATGTGATGGTTGAGCTATAGAAATTAAACCAGATGTTGCTCGGTTTAAGAATTTTGTTAGGGATATATAACATGCTGCGCGCACTTGTTTTGTTCCTTCTGACCAAGGAACTATTTTCATGGGAACTTGTTTTATCGAATCCAAGATAACATTGTGATTCAACAGAGCGAATTCTTGTAGGGATATTTTTAGAGAAACTAAACCTATTTTCTCTAATGCTAGGATAGATCCTTTATAAGACCTAGCTGTATGATTGTTTAGGGAAGACAACCACAAACAAACAGCTTCATAAAGTGGAATATCTCTTAATCCTTCCCAAATACGTTCATTTCTAATAGAAAGAAATTCCTGATGTGATAGGTTGCCTTGGTAAACTTTATTCCCAAACATTGTATCCAAGCTTTTATACAGTGAATTGTCTTTACGCACACACAACCTCATGATATAAGTTATGAATTTTACCTGATTATTTCCATAATCAAGCAAATTATATTACCTTTATGAAATCCTTAAAGGAATTTCTGGATATCTTATGATAAAACAATCTGAAGAAGAAAAAGAGCTTTTAGATGTTGAATTTTTTGTTCTAGGACAAGCTGTTAATTATCTGGAACATGCCCATACAGTTGTTCGTAGATTATCAGAGAGTCATTTTAAATTAGAAAATCATAAGAACATATTTCTGCTTATACGCGATATATTAAGAGATAGAGATACGATTTCAATCTCTTTAATTTGGGAAGAGATTAAGAGAAGAAATTTAGATAAACGAATGGATGTTTCGTATCTAATACACATGTCTCAAAATGCGGATATACCTATAGATTTAGATCATCATATTGATTTCTTACATGAAAAACACGTTAACAGCCTCTTAAAAGAGTTTCTAGATTCATCTTTTCAAGATTTCACAAGGTATCCAAATAGGCGTTCTCCATACACACTGATAGATCAATTCAAAGAGCGTTTAGATAATATCCACAAAAAAACCTCATACCCTAGACGAAAGAATATAGGGAAAACGGTTTACGATATTTTTTCATTAGGAGATGACGGGAAAAATAGTGTTATATCTCAAATACGGCATAGATACGACTACAGATCAAGACACCAAATAGATTATGTTGACGGATTGCCTACAGGATACTCACCTATAGACGAGAATAGCATCATATTATCAAAAGGGAATTTTGTTGTTGTTGCTGCTAGACCCGCTATGGGGAAAACTGCCTTTGCTATAGATATAGCTCTTAATCTTGTTCTAGAGCAACAGAAGGCTGTAGGGTTTATTTCATTAGAAATGAGCCCAAATCAAATTGTAGAACGTGTTGTATCAAATTTAAGCGAAATCTCATGTGAGCAATTAAAAAGAGGCAACTTCTCTAGGGATATCTTATCAAAAATAGAAGATATAGGTAAGAGACTGAAAGGAACACACTTCTTTATATGTGATAATAAAAGCACGGATTTAAACGCGTTAATTGATCAAGCCAGAGAATTAAAGGAAAATCAGGGTATAGACGCTCTATTCATAGATTACTTACAGCTAATAGGCTCTAATAAAAAAGCTGAAAATCGACAGAATGAGATTGCTGAAATCTCAAGGCAGTTGAGAAAACTAGCAGGTGAGTTGCAGATTCCTGTTGTATGTTTATCTCAACTGTCAAGAAAAGTAGAAGATCGTGGAGATAAAAGACCAATGTTATCTGATCTCAGAGATAGCGGTCAGATAGAACAGGATGCGGACGTGATATTGTTCTTGCATCGAAAAGATTACTACTCTCAAGAAGCCCCAAAAGGACTTTCAGAGATTATAATTGGAAAAAATAGACACGGCTCTGTGTTTTCAACCAACTTAAAGTTTAATTCATCTACAGGAAAATTTTCAGTTCAGAAAGAAGCATGGTGAGATCAGAAAATCAAATAATTAAAAGTTCCCTACATTTAGAGAACCAAAAGTTTGGTAGAAAACCCCAACTAACGGAAGACCAACTTGAATTGTTTTCTAGTGTCTGCACAGAATCTAAAATCGAAGTAATAGGATTAGATTTACAACCTTCACATTATCATGCTTTATCTGCCATTCAAAAACTCTTAACTGCTACAAACTATAGAGGGAATTTAGAAGGATCCTATTTATCTAGAGAAACGAATACATTCAAGTTTGAAGGTACAATCCCAAGGATTAAATTTACTAAAGCGGAATACTTAGAAGCTTATGGGGTGAAAAAATATAAGACCTCAAGAAATAAGAATGAATTTGGTGGTAAAGAAGCTCTAATAGCCCTTGAAGCTTTATATCATTTAGGCAACGAACCTTATTTAATAGTTGCCACAAGAAAACGTTGGAATAAAGGAGAAGAAGTTGTTGACCGTTATCAAACATTTTCCCCCATTTTACGTATCTGTGAAGGCTGGGAAGGACTAACTCCAAAAGAAAACAAAGCCCTGGATGAAGAACCTTTTCTTAATCTGGTTTCTAAAAAACATAAAGGGTTTATCATAGAACCATGCCCCATCATTGTAGATCAAATTGATTCCTATTTTGTTTTAAAGCCAGCAAACATGTACCAGGAAATAAAATTAAGATTTCCAAACGCATCAAAATTCACATATACATTCATAGACTGGATCGTCAGTACTGCAACAAGAAAGAAAATGAATAGCTCAGGGTTAAAAGAATGGCCTGATAAAATAGAAATAGGTTTTGAAAACCTATCTTACACATTAAGAATGAATCGATATATTACTTCCAGGAATTGGAAAAAAATAGAATCTGCAATCAATAGGTGTATTGAGATAGCTATAGAACTGAAATGGTTAAATAAACATGAAAGAATTCAAGGTAAAACTATTTCCAAAAAAGAAGTGTTTTATTTAAACAAAAATAAGTTTCAACAAATTTCAACAAACAAAACAATTCAAAACACAACAAATAACAATTAATTGTTGATAGTCAAAAAAAATTAAATTAAAACTCAAATAAAAAGAGTTTTAATTATGGGTAATTCTGGTTTTTACTTAAACAACAACCAAAACTGTGTATTCGCAGACAATATTAAAATTGGTCAGATGCAAAACCCTTTGCAAGATCAACAACTTATACTTGGGACATCCTCTACGCCAACAGCAGCAAAAATAAACGCAAAAGAAGGGCTTAAAGTAGATATCACGACTACGAATGGTGCGGAAACTTCTATAAATCTATCAATAGATCCTGACGCTCTATCTAAACTAATCTTAGATCAAATACAGAAGGATTTAGTAGATGCTATTATTAAAAATATAACGAATAGCTTGATACAAGAAGTTATAGATAAAATAGTTTCAGATCCAACTCTAGCCTTAACAAAAGCTTTCAAAAACTTCTCTATATCAGACAAGATTCAATGTAATG